>NZ_JBAKHL010000002.1:0-16442 GCF_036902715.1 Micromonospora sp. CPCC 205546 | reverse complement strand
TCACCCGGCCCCCGCGGGCGCGCCACCGCGCGCGGCGGGCCCCGCCCCGCCCCGCTCGCCCTTTCCCGGGCGGGGAGACGCTCGGTAGGCTGCGGACCCATGCCAGCCCCGGTCGCCCCCGCCGACAAGCGCAGTCCGTCGCTGTTCACCGTGCTCTTCTGGGTCGGTGTCGCCCTGGCGCCGGTGGCCGCGTCGATCCTGCTCGTCGCCGACGGCAACGGCCCGCTCCGGTTCGCCGCGGTGCTCGCCATCGTGGCCGTCGTCCTGATCGGTCTGTCGATCGCGCTGCGCGCCGACGGTGCGGGCCCGGCCCGGACCGAGGAGCTGCTGGACGAGGTCGAGCAGCTCCGCCGCGAGTTGCGTGCGGAGATCGTGGCCGCCGCCCAGCGCGGCAACCAGGCCCTCGACCACGCCCAGCGGGCCCAGGAGGAGATCACCGCCCTACGGCGGCGGCTGGACGCCAGCAGCGCCGCGCTGGCCGGGGTCGACGCCCCGGTCGGTGCCGCCCGGGCCCGGGCAGCCGTCGACGACGCGGTCGCCGACCGGGGGCGGGTGCCGGAGGAGGACGACGCGGTGCCCCGCCGGGGACGCGCCGACCGGGACGACGAGGTTCCCGCCCGCAGGCCGCAGCCGTCCCCGCGCCCCGAGCGGGCCGCGCCCGCCCCGGCCGGCGCGTACGACGCGGACGGCCCGGCTGCGGGACCGACCGGCGGGTACGGCGCGGACCGGCCGGCCGCCGGCGGAACGGCCCGGGTGTACGGGGCGGCCCGGCCCGCGGAGCCCGGAAGCCCACCGGCGGCCCGCCCGCTCGGGGTGGTGCGGCACACCGAGACCGTGCACGTCACCACCCGGCACACCGTCGTGGACGGCACCGCACCGGTTCCCGGGGAGCGGGGCGCCCGGTACGGCGGCGGGTACGCGGGACGCTGGTCGTCGGCGCCGGAGGAGGGTTCGTGGGCGGGTGACCCGGACGCCCGTTCCTGGGCCGGCGGCGAGGGGCACGCCGACCAGGACGACCGGCCCCGCCACGACGATCGGCCCCGCCACGACGTGCGGTCAGGCCACGACGACCTGCCCCGCCACGACGAGGGACCCCGTCACGACGTCCGGTCAGGCCGCGACGTCCCACGCCACGACGACCGGCCCCGCCAGGAGGCCGAAGTGTGGCCGGGACCCGGGGCCGCCGCCCGGGGCGACCGGCCGCGGCCGACCCGGACCGGTGACCGGGAGTGGTCCGCCCCGCCCGGCGAGCGCGAGTGGTCGGGCGAGCGGGAGTGGCCGGGCAGGCATGACGAGCGCGGACAGCGGTGGGACGGTCCGGGGCGGGGCGGTGCGCGTGGACCGGGCTGGGAGCCGCCGGCCGGACCGCCCGCGCACGACCGGCCGTACCCGCCCGGCGAGCCGGGGACGGAGGGTGGGGAGTACTGGTCGCAGCTTCGCGCCGGGGACCGGTGGGCCGCGGTACGGGACGACGAGCAGGGCCGGGAGCTGCGGGTCGGGGAGCGGCGTGCCGAGCTGCACGCCGACGCCAGCGGCACCGAGTACCGGGTGGCGGACCGCTGGGCCTCGGTCCGGCGGGACGAGCCGCCCCGGGCTCCGGACCGCGCCGACGACCGGTGGCGCGGGGGCTGGCCGGAGCCGGACGGCGCCCCGGCCTTGCCGGCCGGCGGGGTGCCGGTGCCCGACGAGTGGCATCCGCCCCGCCAGCGGGGGCAGCAGCCCGAGCCGCGGCACGACGCCCGCCGGCCCGAGCCGCACCGCACCCGTCGGGCGGAGCCCGAGCCGCAGCGCTACGGCCGGCGACAGGAGGAGCACTACGGCTACCCGCCGCGGGACGACGAGCCCCGCGCGGGCGGCGCCCACGACACCGACCGCTGGCGTTGATCCCGGCCGGCGCTGACCCGGCCGGCCGTCTGCGGGCGGGGCCGGGTCACTTGTCGATGTCGCCGACCACGAAGAACATCGAGCCGAGGATGGCGATCAGGTCCGGCACCAGGCAGCCGGGAAGCAGGGTGGCCAGCGCCTGCACGTTCGCGTACGACGCGGTGCGCAGCTTCAGCCGCCACGGCGTCTTCTCGCCCCGGGAGACCAGGTAGTAGCCGTTGATGCCGAGCGGGTTCTCGGTCCAGGCGTAGGTGTGCCCCTCGGGGGCCTTGAGCACCTTCGGCAGCCGGGTGTTGATCGGCCCGGTGAGCTGGTCCACCCGGTCCAGGCACTGCTCGGCGAGGTCGAGCGAGGCGTACACCTGGTCGAGCAGCACCTCGAAGCGGGCGTGGCAGTCCCCGGCGGTCTTCGTCACCACCGGCACGTCGAGCTGGTCGTAGGCCAGGTAGGGCTCGTCGCGGCGTAGGTCGAGGTCGAGGCCGGAGGCCCGGGCGACGGGCCCGGACGCGCCGAACGCGGCGGCGTCCGCTGCGGAGAGCACCCCGACGCCGACCGTACGGGCCAGGAAGATGTCGTTGCGCCGAATGAGGTCGTCCAGGTCCGGCATCCGCCGGCGGACCTCGGCGATGGCGGCCCGCGCCCGGCCGGTCCAGCCGGCGGGCACCTCCTCCTTGAGCCCGCCCACCCGGTTGAACATGTAGTGGATCCGGCCGCCGGAGACCTCCTCCATCACCGCCTGGATGGTCTCCCGCTCGCGGAAGGCGTAGAACATCGGCGTGATCGCGCCGATCTCCAGCGGGTAGGAGCCGAGGAACATCAGGTGGTTGAGCACCCGGTTCAGCTCGGCCAGCGCCATCCGCAGCCAGGTGGCCCGCTCGGGCACCTCCATGCCCATCAGCCGTTCCACGGCGAGCACCACGCCCAGCTCGTTGGAGAAGGCCGAGAGCCAGTCGTGCCGGTTGGCCAGCACGATGATCTGCCGGTAGTCGCGGACCTCGAACAGCTTCTCCGCGCCCCGGTGCATGTAGCCGACGATCGGCTCGCAGGCCACCACCCGCTCGCCGTCGAGCACCAGCCTGAGCCGGAGCACGCCGTGCGTGGAGGGGTGCTGCGGCCCGATGTTGAGCACCATGTCGGTGCCGAGCTGCTCGCCGCCGGCCCCGGTGCCGACGGTCAGCTCGCGGAGATCGCCGGCGTCCGTGGTCATGACCGTTATCGTGCCATGAACCGCGCTGGGTCGACCCCGACCGGTTGCCGCAGCCACCAGTGCCCGCCCAACCCGGCCGGGTCGGTCAGCTCGGCCACCGACGACGCCTCGGCGAGCGCCCGCACGTAGCCGGCCGGGTCGCGGGCGGCCAAGCTGAGCGGCGGTCGCCCGCCGTCGGCCCCGAGCGCCCGCAGGGCCTCCCGCTGCGACCCCAGGTCGTACGCGCACCCGGCGACCGTGGCACCGGCGGAGGCGACCGAGTCGACGGCGACGTGCGCGGTGACGTCGCGGCTCCCGTCCGGCACCGGGGGCACCTGTCGCCCGCCCCGGTACCCGGTCAACGTCCCGTCCACGGGCCGGCCGTCCCGCAGGTGCCCGTAGTCCACGGCCACCGCCAGCCCCCGGTGCACCCTGCCGACCGCCCCGGCCCAGGCTTCGTCGCGGGTGCGGCCGATCTCGGCCCGCGCGCCGGCCGGGTGCCGGCGTCCCGGCCTCGCCCCGTCGGCCCCGGCCGGCTGCGTCGGCCACCACCGGGCGAGCCAGTCGGCGTCGGCGGGGTCGACGGGGTCGCCCACGGTCTCCTCTCCGGTGACCGGGTCGACCAGCAGGTACCGCCAGCCGTCCCCGGCGCGCGTCGCCACGTCGAGCGGCACGTTGTCCAGCCACTCGGTGGCCACCAGCAGCCCGGTGATCCCGGCGGGGATCTCGTCCACCCATTCGATCTCCTCCGCGAGGCCGACGGGCCGGGCCGCCTTCTCGACGGCGGTGAGGCGTACCCGGGCAGCGAGCGGAACCGGCGTGCGGGACGCGGTGGCCACGGGCGGCGATCCGGGCGCGGGCGACGAGGCGGCCGAGCCGGTCCCCAACGCGGCCGAGAGCCCGCGTAGCAGCTCGCCCCGGCCCGCCCCCACGTCGACGACGCGCAGGTCGCGGGGGTGGTCGAGGGCGGCGTCGACCCGCTCGACGAGCCGCGACAGCGCGTCGGCGAAGGCCGGGGAGGCGTGCACGCTGGTGCGAAAGTGGCCGGCCGGACCCGACCCGGAGACGAAGAAGCCGCCCGGCCCGTAGAGCGCCCGGTCCATCGCCTCCCGCCAGCGGATCGGCATCAGTTCGTTCCCCGTGCAGCGTGCGTCACCGGGCCGACCCTACGCAGCCGCTCGGGTACGCACGCCCGCCCCACCCCGCCGGTGCCATCGGTGAACGTTTTCACACATCCTTGTCCCGGTTCCGTGACCCCGGCGCATACTTGCGATCGACCGGTACCCCTTCTCGAGGACTGGATCGTCGCCATGAGCGCACCCCTGCGCCCGCGCCCGGCCGCCCCCCACGGGGCCGCCGTCCCGCCGGCCGCCACCCCCCGTCTCCTCTCCGTCGGCGTCGTCGGCCCCGGCCGGGTCGGTGCCGTGCTGGGCGCCGCGTTCGCCGCCGCCGGGCACCGGGTCGTCGCCGTCACGGCCGGCTCGGGCGCCTCCCGGGCCCGGGCGGCACTGCTGCTTCCCGGCGTGCCCCGCCGCTCCGCCGCGGCCGTCGCGCGGGCGGCCACCGACCTGCTGCTGCTCGCCGTCCCGGACGACGCGCTCGCCGGGGTGGTCGCCGCCCTGGCCGACGGCGGCGCGCTGCGCCCCGGTCAGGTGGTCGCGCACACCTCCGGCGCGCACGGGCTGGCCGTGCTCGCCCCCGCCGCCGCGGCGGGCGCCCGCCCGCTGGCCCTGCACCCCGCGATGACCTTCACCGGTACGCCGGACGACCTCGCCCGGCTGGCCGGCATCTCGTACGGGGTGACCGCCCCGGCGGAGCTGCGTCCCCTGGCCGCCCGGCTGGTCGCCGACCTCGGCGGGGTGCCGGAGTGGGTGGGCGAGGCGGACCGGCCGCTCTACCACGCGGCGCTGGCGCACGGCGCCAACCACCTGGTGACCCTGGTGAACGAGGCGGCCGACCGGCTGCGCGACGCCGGGGTGACCCAGCCGGAGAAGGTGCTCGCCCCGCTGCTGCGGGCCGCCCTGGAGAACGCGCTGCGCCTCGGCGACGACGCGCTGACCGGGCCGGTGTCGCGGGGCGACGCCGGCACGGTCGAGCGGCACCTGGCCAGGCTCGCCGCGACCGCCCCCGAGTCGGTCGCGCCCTACCTGGCCCTGGCCCGGCGTACGGCCGACCGGGCCATCGCGGCGGGCCGGCTGCGGCCGGTCGACGCGGAGTCGCTGCTCGGCGTGCTCGCCGGCGACCGGCGGGAGGTGGCGGCGTGACCGGGCCGACGCTGGACGGAGGGGACCGCGTGACGGAACTGGTGCACGGCCGGGCCGAACTGGCGGCGGCGCGGGACGGGCTGAAGGGCACCGTCGGTGTCGTGATGACCATGGGCGCGCTGCATTCCGGGCACGAGACGCTGCTGCGGGCGGCCCGGGAACGGGCCGACCACGTGATCGTCACGATCTTCGTCAACCCGTTGCAGTTCGGCCCGAACGAGGACTTCGACCGCTACCCGCGCACCCTCGACGCCGACCTGGAGATCTGCCGGCGGGCCGGCGCGGACCTGGTCTTCGCCCCCGCGGTGACGGACATGTACCCGGACGGCCAGCCCCGGGTCCGGGTGAACCCGGGCCCGCTCGGCGAGGAGCTGGAGGGGCAGAGCCGTCCCGGCTTCTTCCACGGGGTGCTGACGGTGGTGCTGAAGCTGCTCCAGCTCACCCGCCCCGACCTGACGTTCTTCGGCGAGAAGGACTACCAGCAGCTGACCCTGGTGCGGCGGATGGCCCGGGATCTCGACGTGCCGGTCGAGGTGGTCGGGGTGCCGACCGTGCGGGAGCCGGACGGACTGGCCATGTCCAGCCGCAACCGCTACCTCTCCCCGGCCGAGCGGGAGGCCGCGTTGAGCCTGTCGGCGGCGTTGCGCGCCGGGGCCCGGGCCGCCGACGAGGGCGGTGACGCCGGGGCGGTGCTCGCCGCCGCGCACGCGGACTTCGGCGCCGGTACGCCCGGCGCGCGGCTCGACTACCTGGTGCTCACCGACCCGGACCTGGAACCGGGGCCGGTCTCCGGGCCGGCGCGGCTGCTCGTCGCCGCCTGGGTGGGCGCCACCCGGCTGATCGACAACGCGGCGATCCGGCTCGCCCCCCGTTCCTGAACCGACCCCCACCATCTTTGCGAAAGGCATCCCGATGCTGCGCACCATGCTCAAGTCGAAGATCCACCGGGCCACGGTGACCCAGGCCGACCTGCACTACGTCGGTTCGGTGACCGTCGACGAGGACCTGCTCGACGCCGCCGACCTGATCCCCGGCGAGCAGGTGGCGATCGTGGACATCACCAACGGGGCCCGGCTGGAGACGTACGTGATCCCGGGCGAGCGGGGCAGCGGCGTGATCGGCATCAACGGCGCCGCCGCCCACCTGGTGCACCCGGGGGACCTGGTCATCCTCATCTCGTACGGGCAGATGGACGACGCCGAGGCCCGGGCGTACCGGCCCCGGGTGGTGCACGTCGACGCCGACAACCGGGTCGTCGAGCTGAACACCGACCCGACGACCGCCGCCCCCGGCACCGCCGGCGCTCCCGTCCCCAACCCCTTCGCCGCCGCCGTCTGACCCGTCCGCTCCCGGCTTCGCACGGTTCCTCCGGGGCGGGCGTCCGCGGCGGTCTGCCCCGTCAGGTGCGTGCGGCGACGGAAGTGGGCGCACGTACGGTCTGTCACCGGAAGGTCGTCCCTGGGTAGTCTGGTTCCCCGTCGACAGACGCGGGTGGCTGGGGGAGGCCGCATGCGCCGTGCGATGAGTGCCCTGCTCGCTGCCGTCGCCGCGGCCGCTCTCCTGGCCGGCTGCGCCGACGCCGGCGGGCTGGACGGCAACCTGGTCGACGACTGGGCGGCCCCACCCGCTCCCGGGCCCTTCACCCCCGCCCCCGGGGTGTGCCAGGTGGCCGACTTCGCCGACGTGCTGACTCTGGCGGCGTACGCGCCGGTGGACTGCGCCACGCCGCACCGGGTCGAGACCGTGCACGTCGGCGCCTTCCCGGCCGGCCGGCCCGCCCCGCCGCCGGGCGGCTCGGTCGAGTTGCGGGGCGCCTTCGCCGACTGCGACGCCCGCGCGACCGGTCACGTGGGCGCCGACTGGCGGTCGGGGCGGCTGCGGCTGGCGGTGGCGGTGCCGTCCGCGACGGGCTGGATGGCCGGCGCCCGCTGGTACCGGTGCGACCTGTCCGAGGTGAGCACCGCCGAGGCCGCCGCCACGGTGGTGGTCCGCACCGGCAGCCTGCGGGACGCGCTGCGCGGGCCGTCCCCGCTGCGGCTGGGCTGCCAGCAGGCCCGATCCGGCGGCGGGTCGGTACGGACGCTGCTCCCGGTCGACTGCGCCACCAGGCACGACGCCGAGTTCGTCGGGGTGTGGCGGGCGCCGGACCGCCCGTACCCGACCCGCGCCGCCGACTGGGCCCCGCTGTACGCCGGCTGCCGTACCGTGCTCGGCCGCTACGTGGGGGTGCCCGACGACGCCGACCTGCGCTTCCGCAGCGGCGTGGTGGTACGCCCGCCGGGGACGGGCCGGTGGCGCGTGGGCGACCGGGGCGTCCGCTGCTACCTCTGGCTCGACGACCGTACGGTGACCGGCTCGCTGCGGGGCGCGGGCCCGGCGGCCCTGCCGGTCCGGACGAGGTAGGTCGCGCGACGGTCGGGAGCGGCCCGGGCCGCTCACCCCGCCCCCGACGCACGCCGTGAGGATGCTTCGGGTTGACTGTGGGCATGGAGTTCCCGACCGTCGACCTGCCGGCGCTGCCCAGACTGCTGACGGCCCCCGCCCCCGGCTGGGTGGAGACCACCGACGTCATCGTGGTCGGTTCCGGGGTGGCGGGCCTGACCGCCGCGCTGCACCTGCGTGAGGCGGGGCTGCACGTCACGGTGGTCACCAAGGTCAACATCGACGAGGGGTCGACCCGCTGGGCGCAGGGCGGCATCGCCGCCGTGCTCGACCCGCACGACACCCCGACCGCGCACGCCTCGGACACCGAGATCGCCGGCGTCGGGCTCTGCGACCCGGCGGCGGTACGGGTGCTGGTCGAGGAGGGCCCGACCCGGCTGCGCGAACTGATGCGGATCGGGGCCGAGTTCGACCGCAACCCGGACGGTTCGCTGATGCTCACCCGCGAGGGCGGGCACCGGGCCGACCGGATCGTGCACGCCGGCGGCGACGCCACCGGGGCCGAGGTGCAGCGCGCCCTGCACGCCGCCGTCCGCCGTGACCCCTGGATCCGGCTGGTCGAGCACGCCCTGGTGCTGGACCTGCTGCGCGCCCCCGGGAACGGCCCGGACGGGCTGGGCCCGGCCTGCGGCATCACCCTGCACGTGCTCGGCGAGGGCAGCGAGGACGGCGTGGGCGCCATCCTGGCCCGGGCGGTCGTCCTGGCCACCGGCGGGATGGGCCAGATCTACGCGGCCACCACCAACCCGGCGGTGTCGACCGGGGACGGGGTGGCCCTCGCGATGCGGGCCGGCGCGGCGGTGACCGACGTCGAGTTCGTCCAGTTCCACCCGACCGCGCTGATCACGCCGGGCGGTGCCGGCGTGCCCGGCGCCGGGCACGCCCAGCAGCCGCTGGTCTCCGAGGCGTTGCGCGGCGAGGGCGCCCACCTGGTCGACGGCGACGGCAAGCGGTTCATGGTCGGGCAGCACGAGCTGGCCGAGCTGGCGCCGCGCGACGTGGTGGCCAAGGGCATCCACCGGGTCCTGCTCGCCACCGGGGCGGACCACGTCTTCCTCGACGCCCGGCACCTGGGCGGCGACTTCCTGACCCGGCGCTTCCCGACCATCGTCGCGTCCTGCCTCGCCATCGGGGTGGACCCGGCGACGGACCTGATCCCGGTCGCCCCGGCGGCGCACTACGCCTCCGGGGGCGTCCGCACCGACCTGCGCGGCCGCACCTCCATCCCCGGCCTGTACGCCTGCGGCGAGGTCGCCTGCACCGGCGTGCACGGCGCGAACCGGCTGGCCAGCAACTCGCTGCTGGAGGGGCTCGTCTTCTCCCGGCGGATCGCCGAGGACATCGCCGCCGGCCTGCCCGAGCAGGCCCAGCCGGCGCCGACCGGGGCCTGGGTGGGCGGCGAGGGCTGGGTGGTGCCGGCCGAGGCGACGCCGACCTTGCAGCGGGCGATGACCCGGGGCGCGGGCGTGCTCCGCTCGGCGGACACCCTCGCCGCGACCGCCGGCGTGCTGACCGGGCTCGGCGAGGGCCGGGGCCGGCCCCGGACGGCCGACTGGGAGGCGACGAACCTGATCACCGTGGCGTCGACGCTGGTCGGCGCCGCGTACGCCCGCCGGGAGACCCGGGGCTGCCACTGGCGGGAGGACTTCCCGACGGCCGACGAGCGGTGGCACGGCCACCTCGTGGGCGCGATCGGGGCGCAGGGCCGACTGACGCGAGCGTGGGAGGGGACCCGATGACGGAGTCGACGGAACGGGCACTGCGGGACGCGGGCCTGGACCCGGCGCAGGTGCGGCGGGTGATCGAGGGCGCGCTCGCCGAGGACCTGGGGCCGGACCTGCTCGACGTCACCAGCGTCGCCACCATTCCGGCGGAGCAGACCGACACGGCCGACCTGGTGGCACGCGCCGACGGGGTGGTGGCCGGGCTGGCCGTGGCGGCGGCCGTGTTCGAGCTGGTGGGAGAGGCGACCGGCGCCGACCGTACGGTCGAGGTGTCCGTGGTGGCCCACGACGGCGCGCGGGTGGCGCGCGGCGACGTGCTGGCCACGGTGACCGGCCCGACCCGGCTGCTGCTCACCGCCGAGCGGACGGCGCTCAACCTGCTCTGCCGGATGTCGGGGGTGGCCACCCACACCCGGGCCTGGGCGGACGCCCTGGCCGGCACCAAGGCGATGGTGCTGGACACCCGCAAGACCACCCCGGGCCTGCGCGCCCTGGAGAAGTACGCGGTCCGCGCCGGCGGTGGCACGAACAAGCGGATGGGCCTGCACGACGTCGCGATGATCAAGGACAACCACAAGCTGGCGGCGGGCGGCGTCCCGGCGGCCTTCCGCCGGGTCCGGGAGGCGTTCCCGGACGTGCCGGTGCAGGTCGAGGTGGACACGGTCGCCGAGGCCCTGGAGGCGGTCGAGGCCGGGGCGGACTTCCTGCTGCTGGACAACATGACCCCGGAGATGCTCACCGAGGTGGTCGCGTCGGTGGGGGACCGGGCCGAGCTGGAGGCGACCGGCGGGCTGACCCTCGACGTGGCGGCGCGGTACGCGGCGACCGGCGTCGACTTCCTGTCGGTGGGCGCCCTGACGCACTCCTCGCCGATCCTCGACATCGCCATGGACCTGCGCACCGGGTGAACCGGCGGCCGGCCGTTGTCTAGGCTGCGTGCGTGCTGCTCTGCATCGACATCGGAAACACCAACACCGTGCTGGCGACCTTCGACGGCGACAAGCTGGTGCACTCCTGGCGGATCAAGACCGACGCGCGGTCGACCGCCGACGAGCTGGGCCTGAAGTTCCGCGGGCTGCTCGCCGGCGACGCCGTGGAGATCACCGGGGTCGCGGCCTGCTCCACGGTGCCCGCCGCGCTGCGTTCGCTGCGCACCATGCTGTCCCGCTACTACGCGGACCTGCCGAGCGTGATCGTCGAGCCCGGGGTGCGCACCGGGGTGCAGCTCGCCATCGACAACCCGAAGGAGGTGGGCGCCGACCGGGTGGTGAACACCCTGGCGGCGTACACCCTCTACGGCGGGCCGTCGATCGTCGTGGACTTCGGCACCACCACCAACTTCGACGTGATCAGCGCCCGGGGGGAGTTCCTCGGCGGCGCCTTCGCCCCGGGCATCGAGATCTCCTTCGACGCGCTCGCCGCCCGGGCCGCCCAGCTGCGCAAGGTGGAGGCGACGAAGCCCCGCTCGGTGATCGGCAAGAACACCGTGGAGTGCCTCCAGTCCGGCCTCTACTTCGGCTTCGCCGGGCAGGTGGACCGGATCGTCGAGCGGATGATCGAGGAGCTGGGCGGGGTGAGTGCCGTGATCGCCACCGGCGGGCTGGCCTCGCTGGTGATCAACGAGTGCCGCACGATCACCCACCACGAGCCGATGATCACCCTGATCGGCCTGCGGATGGTCTACGAGCGCAACCTCTGAGCCCGACCGCCGCCGGGGTCGGGCCCCGACCGGGCGGCGGCGCCGTCCGGGCCCGACGCGCGGGCGTGCGGTACGGCGACGAGGCCGCGCGGGACGGCCGGAAGTGGGGACGGTCATGCCGGCCGGTCATCCCGTAACGCCCTCCGAGCGCCTTGAGTACGCTCGGGGCCTGACCCCGCCCGAGATCTCCTCCTGAGGAAGCGTGCCGTGACCGAGCAGAACCCCGTGCCAGTCGATCCCGCCGACGACCTTCCCGAGCAGATGAAGGTCCGCCGGGAGAAGCGGGACCGGATGCTCGCCGAGGGCGTCGAGCCGTACCCGATCGGGTTCCCCCGGACCAGCACGCTGGCCGAGATCCGCGAGAAGTACGCCGAGCTGGCCACCGACACCGCCACGGGCGACCAGGTCTCGGTCACCGGCCGGGTGATCTTCGTACGCAACACCGGAAAGCTCTGCTTCGCCACCCTGCGCGACGGCGACGGCACCGAGCTGCAGGCCATGCTCTCCCTCGACCGGGTCGGCGCCGACCGGCTGGACGACTGGAAGCGCCTGGTCGACCTCGGTGACCTCGTCGGGGTGACCGGCGAGGTGATCACCAGCCGGCGCGGCGAGCTGTCGGTGCTGGTCGAGCAGTGGGCGGTCACGGCGAAGGCGCTGCGCCCGCTCCCGGTGGCGCACAAGCCGTTGAGCGAGGAGGCGCGCGTCCGGCAGCGCTACGTGGACCTCATCGTCCGGCCGCAGGCCCGCCAGATGGTGCGTACCCGGGCCGCGACCGTGCGAAGCCTGCGGGACTCGTTGCACGGCCGGGGCTTCATCGAGGTCGAGACCCCGATGCTGCAGCTGCTGCACGGCGGCGCGGCGGCCCGGCCATTCGTGACCCACAGCAATGCGCTCAACACCGATCTGTATCTACGAATCGCCCCGGAACTGTTTCTCAAGCGGGCCGTCGTCGGCGGCGTCGACCGGGCCTTCGAGATCAACCGCAACTTCCGTAATGAGGGTGTCGACTCTTCGCACTCGCCGGAGTTCGCGATGCTCGAGGCATACGAGGCCTACGGCGACTACGACACCATGGCCGAGCTGACCCGGAATCTGGTGCAGCAGGCGGCGATCGCGGTCAGCGGCTCGACCGTCGTGACGCACGCCGACGGCCGGGAGTTCGATCTCGGTGGCGAGTGGCGCTCGGTGACCCTCTTCGGGGTGCTTTCCGAGGCGCTCGGCGAAGAGGTCACCGTACGCACCGAGCGGCCCCGCCTGGTGGAGTACGCCGACAAGGTGGGTCTGGCGGTCGACCCGAAGTGGGGACCGGGCAAGCTGGCGGAGGAACTGTTCGAGGAGCTGGTGGTGCCGGGACTGACGGCGCCCACCTTCGTCCGCGACTACCCGGAGGAGACGAGCCCGCTGACCCGGGCGCACCGCAGCGAGCCCGGACTGGCCGAGAAGTGGGACCTCTACGTGCTCGGTTTCGAACTCGGGACCGCGTACTCCGAGCTGGTGGACCCGGTGGTGCAGCGGGAGCGGCTGGTGGCCCAGGCCCAGCTCGCCGCCCGCGGCGACGACGAGGCCATGCGGCTGGACGAGGACTTCCTGCGGGCGATGGAGTACGGAATGCCGCCGGCCGGGGGTATGGGAATGGGAATCGACCGGCTGTTGATGGCGCTGACCGGCCTGGGAATTCGGGAAACCATCCTCTTCCCCCTGGTTCGCCCCGAGTAGTCGCGCATCTCCACCGGGTCGTTACCGCATCCTATTGACGCGGCAAGCGTCGGGCGGGTTATCGTGCTCTCAGATTGCAGGAGCACCCTGCTCGAAAGGAATGTGGGACGTGGCCAAGCAGATCATTCATAAGCTGGTCGATGACCTGGACGGCGGGGACGCTGACGAGACGGTCAAGTTCGCCCTCGACGGCGTTCAGTACGAGATCGACCTGTCGAGCCCGAACGCCGAGAAATTGCGTGACGTATTCGCGCCGTACATCGCCCACGGCACCAAGGTGGGCAGGGGCGGGGTCGTCGTCGGCGGTCGGGCCGCGCGCGGTCGCGGTGGTGCCACCGCCGACCGGGAGCAGAACAAGGCGATCCGCGCCTGGGCCAAGAAGGCCGGCAAGGACATCTCCGACCGGGGCCGGATCCCGCAGGAGATCGTCGACGAGTACCACGCCAAGGCCGGTCACTGACCGCAGCGACGGGCGACACCGACGCCGGGCCGGAGCACGACTCCGGGCCGGCGTCGCCGTATCCGCCGCGCGACCGGCTCCGAGCGGGAAGAATTCCGTCGCGGCGGTCGTTGTCCACAGCCGGTGGAGAGTCTGTCCACAGCCTGTGGACGACTCCCCGGGCGGCCCGGATCCGGGCGGCGCCGGCACCGGCGGGACCCGCGGGACGGGTTCCGCGACGTGGTCGAATTTCGCTCTGCGCGTACAGGTAGGGGTACCGGAACACCCCCTGAGCGCGGACGGTTGTGCAAAACGACGCGTACACGGCCTCCCGCGGGGAGACACGACCTCAGCGGAGTCGGTTCGCGGCGATAGAGTAAGGAGGCACGGACGCCCGTCCCGGTCGTCCGAGCACCGGCCCCGCCACGACTTCTTGACCATCAAGATCGAGTGCGCACGGCACGTGAGGAGCACGAGGGCATGTTCGAGCGGTTCACCGACCGAGCGCGACGGGTTGTCGTCCTGGCCCAAGAAGAGGCCCGGATGCTCAACCACAACTACATCGGTACGGAACACATCCTGCTGGGCCTGATCCACGAGGGTGAGGGCGTCGCCGCCAAGGCTCTGGAGAGCCTCGGCATCTCCCTGGAGGGTGTGCGACAGCAGGTCGAGGAGATCATCGGCCAGGGTCAGCAGGCGCCGAGCGGGCACATCCCGTTCACGCCGCGGGCCAAGAAGGTGCTGGAGCTGTCGCTGCGCGAGGCGCTGCAGCTCGGCCACAACTACATCGGCACGGAGCACATCCTGCTCGGTCTGATCCGCGAGGGTGAGGGCGTCGCCGCCCAGGTGCTGGTCAAGCTCGGCGCCGACCTCAACCGGGTCCGCCAGCAGGTGATCCAGCTGCTCTCGGGCTACCAGGGCAAGGAGCCGGCCGCCGCGGGCGCCGCGCCGGGCGAGGCCGCGCCGTCCACCAGCCTCGTGCTGGACCAGTTCGGCCGCAACCTGACCCAGGCCGCCCGCGAGGGCAAGCTCGACCCGGTCATCGGGCGCGAGAAGGAAATCGAGCGGGTCATGCAGGTGCTCTCCCGCCGTACCAAGAACAACCCGGTCCTGATCGGTGAGCCCGGCGTCGGCAAGACCGCCGTGGTGGAGGGGCTGTCCCAGAAGATCATCAAGGGCGAGGTGCCCGAGACGCTGAAGGACAAGCAGCTCTACACGCTCGACCTCGGTGCCCTGGTCGCCGGTTCCCGCTACCGCGGTGACTTCGAGGAGCGCCTGAAGAAGGTGCTCAAGGAGATCCGCACGCGGGGCGACATCATCCTCTTCATCGACGAGATCCACACCCTGGTCGGCGCTGGCGCCGCCGAGGGCGCGATCGACGCGGCGAGCATCCTGAAGCCGATGCTGGCCCGCGGCGAGCTGCAGACCATCGGCGCGACCACGCTCGACGAATACCGCAAGCACCTGGAGAAGGACGCCGCCCTCGAGCGCCGCTTCCAGCCGATCCAGGTGGGTGAGCCGTCGCTGGCGCACACCATCGAGATCCTCAAGGGCCTGCGGGACCGCTACGAGGCGCACCACCGGGTGAGCATCACCGACGCCGCTCTCGTGGCCGCCGCGACGCTGGCCGACCGCTACATCTCCGACCGCTTCCTGCCGGACAAGGCGATCGACCTGATCGACGAGGCCGGTGCCCGGATGCGGATCCGCCGGATGACCGCGCCGCCGGACCTGCGCGACTTCGACGAGCGCATCGCCCAGGTGCGCCGCGACAAGGAGTCCGCGATCGACGCGCAGGACTTCGAGCGCGCCGCCCAGCTGCGCGACAAGGAGAAGCAGCTCCTCGGCCAGAAGGCCCAGCGGGAGAAGGAGTGGAAGGCCGGTGACCTGGACGTCGTCAGCGAGGTCGACGACGAGCAGATCGCCGAGGTGCTCGGTAACTGGACCGGCATCCCGGTCTACAAGCTGACCGAGGAGGAGACCTCGCGCCTGCTGCGCATGGAGGACGAGCTGCACAAGCGCGTCATCGGCCAGGAGGACGCGGTCAAGGCGGTCTCGAAGGCGATCCGGCGTACCCGCGCCGGCCTGAAGGACCCGAAGCGTCCGTCGGGCTCGTTCATCTTCGCCGGCCCGTCCGGTGTGGGTAAGACCGAGCTCTCCAAGGCGCTGGCCGAGTTCCTGTTCGGCAGCGAGGACGCCCTCATCCAGCTCGACATGTCCGAGTTCCACGACCGCTACACGGTCTCCCGGCTGGTGGGTGCCCCTCCCGGCTACGTCGGCTACGACGAGGGCGGCCAGCTGACCGAGAAGGTGCGGCGTCGGCCGTTCTCGGTGGTCCTCTTCGACGAGATCGAAAAGGCCCACCCGGACGTGTTCAACACGCTGCTCCAGATCCTGGAGGACGGTCGGCTCACCGACGGTCAGGGCCGGATCGTGGACTTCAAGAACACGGTCATCATCCTGACCACCAACCTGGGCACCCGCGACGTCGCCAAGGCGGTCTCGCTCGGCTTCCAGGCGTCGGAGGACTCCGAGTCCACCTACGACCGGATGAAGCAGAAGGTCAACGACGAGCTCAAGCAGCACTTCCGGCCTGAGTTCCTGAACCGGATCGACGACACCATCGTCTTCCACCAGCTGCGCCAGCAGGAGATCCTGTCGATCGTCGACATCATGATCCAGCGGATCGAGGGCCAGCTGCGGAACAAGGACATGGGTCTGGAGCTGACCGACAACGCCAAGAAGTACCTGGCGAAGAAGGGCTTCGACCCGGTGCTCGGTGCGCGTCCGCTGCGTCGCACGATCCAGCGCGACATCGAGGACAACCTGTCCGAGCGGATCCTGTTCAACGAGCTGATCCCGGGTCAGATCGTGGTGGTGGACTGCGAGGGCGATCCGGAGGACGTCGACAAGTCCAAGCTCGTCTTCACGGGGGCGGACCGGCCGGCCACCGTGCCGGACGCCGTCCCGGCCGACCTCGGCGGCACCGCCGCCGCAGGCGCGGACGAGTAGGGCAGAACAGCACGAGGGTGGAGGGCCCCTGGGGACACCCACCCCCCCGGCGCCCCCCTTGCCTCCCCCCCCCCCC